>NZ_JBFRNU010000022.1:0-39460 GCF_041471145.1 Vibrio sp. 10N.261.54.A5
GCTACCCCTTATTCCATATCGGTTTTTCATGATCTTGCCCTGATGTCGGATGTGATTGTTTCAAACCGTATGGTGGAAGAGCTGCAAGATGTCTCGGATAAGGTCTACACCCGAGATCTAATTGGAAGCGATTAGTTCTGAGCTTTCCAGTAACGCTTCAAATGTGCATTACTTTGAGCCGTTCATATTTAAGTAAACATCAAAACTTTAATAATTATTGTGCCTCAGCTTAGCTTAGTTCGAGGCTCTATTTTGGGGCGCAAATGCCTCAATATCATCCGCAGTATTTTATATATCCGTCAGTTAAAACTTATAAAGAAAACTATTCATGATTAAACACTGCTTATTCCCCGCAGCCGGTTATGGCACTCGCTTTTTACCTGCAACTAAATCCATGCCAAAAGAAATGATGCCTATCGTTAACAAGCCGCTTATTGAATATGGCGTTGACGAGGCGATTCAAGCGGGCATGACCAGCATGGCCGTTGTTACTGGCCGTGGTAAAAGCTCGTTAATGGATCACTTTGATAAGAACTACGAGCTTGAGCACCAAATCCAAGGCACCAATAAAGAGCCTTTATTGGATGATATTCGCTCTCTGATTGATTCGGCTCAGTATACGTTTATTCGCCAACGTGAAATGAAAGGGCTAGGGCATGCCATTTTAACCGGCAAAGAACTGGTGGGTGATAACCCATTTGCTGTCGTTCTGGCTGACGACTTGTGCATCAATGATGACAAAGGCGTGCTAGCACAAATGGCTGCGCTGTACCGTCAGTTCCGCTGCTCTATTGTCGCGGTAGAAGAAGTACCAGAATCTGAAACGCATAAGTACGGTGTGATTGCCGGCGAGCACCTAAGTGATGACCTGATTCGCATTACCGATATGGTCGAGAAGCCAGAGCAAGGTACAGCGCCAAGTAACCTCGCGATCATTGGTCGTTATATTCTAACACCAGATATCTTCGATATTTTGGAAGAAACGCAGCCGGGTAAAGGCGGTGAAATCCAAATTACAGATGCGCTTTTAGAACAAGCCCAAAATGGCTGTGTGATTGCGTACAAGTTTAAAGGTAAGCGTTTTGATTGCGGTAGCGTCGATGGCTACATCGAGGCGACGAACTACTGTTATAAAAATGTCTACCTCAAAGGCAACAAAGCCGAAATGGATCAAACCGCTACTGAAAAGGTGTAGCGCATATAAGTTCGATCAATCGTGATAGTTTTTATCTTTATTGCTGTCGCTTCATTGTTCCACTTAATCATCTTTTTCTAACAATCCCCAAGGCTTAAATTAATGTCATTGTTTGAATACTTTGTCGAACTTTCCCTGTTCTTCTTTCTCTCCTTTTCGGTGTTGTACTGCATGCGTAAAGTGGGCTACGCCATTGGCTTAGTCGATAAACCGAATGCCAGAAAACACCATGAAGGTGTGGTTCCTTTGGTGGGCGGTATTTCCCTTTGTATTACCTTGTTGTACTTCTTCTACGTGAGTGCGTCAGAAATCAATAACATAGAGGTAATCGCCACGTGCTTAACGATACTGGTGCTGATCGGTGTGGCAGATGACCGCTTCGATATCAGTTTTAAACTTCGCATGGGTGTGCAAGCTGTCTTGACGCTGATCGTAATGCATTATACCGGGCTAACGCTTTCTCATGTTGGTAATGCGTTTGGGTTTGGTGTTTGGGACTTTCCGGTTGCCATCGATTATGTTGTTACCATATTAGCTGTGATCGGTGCAATTAACGCTTTTAACATGGTTGATGGTATTGACGGGCTATTGGGTGGTTTAAGCATAGTGGTGTTTGCCTCGTTAGGTGTGCTGTTCTATGCCCATGGCCTTGAGTTTTATACCTTCTTTATGGCAGTGATGGTGGTTATCTTACTTCCCTTCGTGCTGTTTAATTTGGGGTATTTTGGCAAACTACGTAAAGTGTTTATGGGCGATGCCGGTAGCATGATGATCGGCTTTCTCGTGATCTGGATTTTAATCCGAGGAACACAGCCTGAACACGGCCACTATACGATTCGTCCGGTGACGGCATTGTGGTTAATTGCGGTGCCTTTGATTGATATGATGGCCATTATGATCCGTCGTATTCGAAAAGGGCACTCTCCGTTCCAACCTGACCGCGAGCATTTTCACCACATCATGCAACGCATCGGTTTTACGCCTCGTGAATCTTTAGTGGTGATCTGCTTGGTGCAATTGGTGTACTCAACGCTCGGGTTACTAGGCGAATACTTCCAAGTGCCAGAATACATCATGTTCTACACCATTGTTGTGTGTTTCTTCCTCCACACCTACGCGATGACACACTCGTTTAAAATGGCGAAGATTGTAAGAAAGTGGAAGAAGTTAGAAGCGAAATAGTTTGATGTGTCGTTAACGGACAAGTCTACTATCGCAGTGCTTAGCTGGGTAAATTAGAGAGTTAAAGCAGTTAAGTTACAATAGCTCAAACTAAGACAAATATAGAAAAAGAGCCCAATCTTATCGAGATTGGGCTCTTTTGCGTTTAGCTTGAGAAGTTTTAGACTTGAGTGCTTTTGCTCTTAATCATCTTCACTTGAAAACCTAAGCCATTAATACACTGTTAATCACTAGTAGACTTTTTCTGGAAGGTTACGCAAACTTCTAATCCAGCTGGTAATACGCCAAACATAGCTCATGGCTACGGTGTAAGAAATAAAACACATCATAAACAGGATGAACATGGTCGATTCAGCAATTTCTAGGAACTCTCCGTAGATACCGAAGCCAGCGAAGCTACTTGCGATAGCACAAATGATGGCGAGCGTTTGACGCGATGTAAAACCAAGGCGTTGGAAGATGTGGTGTAGGTGCTCTCTGTCGGGCTTGAAAGGGGAGTCACCGCGGCGTACGCGTCTGAACATGATGGCAGCCATGTCCATCAGCGGAACAGCAATTAACCACAGTGCAGTTATTGGTCGCATCATAGCTTCTGATGGATCTTGGCTTGCGCCCAGCAGTAACCAAATTACAGTAAAGCCAATCATCATGCTGCCAGCATCGCCCATAAAGACCTTACGCTCTCGCCCAAGAATGCCTAAGTTCATCATGATATAAGGAATGGTTGCGACAATGAACACCACGCATAAATACGCTAAGCCATGTTGGCTGTCGACTTGAAGTAAAACGGCGATACCGCCAAAAGTTACAATAGCAAGCCCACCTAACAATCCATCAATGCCGTCGACCATATTGAACGCGTTAATCGCGCCAATCACTGCGAGTATGGTTACTACAGGGCTCAGGAAGCCTAAATGCAGGTCGCCAGTACCAAACAGGTTACCAATGTTATCTAATCGAATGTCGGCGAAATACATCATGCCGATGGAGAGAATTGCTTGCACCACCAGTCGTATTTTGAAGCTAATGTCGAATTTGTCATCAAGCGCCCCGATAATAATAAGAGCAATAACAGAAGCTAAAAAGAGTGGGCTATGCGGGATGACGTCTGGATGGGTAACGATGAATTGGCCAATGGTTAAGCTGATCGCAATACCACCGACCAATGGGATCGCGCCATTGTGCAGCTTTCTTTCGTTGGGTTTATCCACTAAGCCGACGGCTTTCGCGACTTTTCGCATCAAAAAGAGTGAGGAAAAGGAGAAAAAGCCAACAAATGATAGCTCTAATAACATGATGAACTCTAGCCAATTTTTTGTAGGAGTTTATTTGCGTGTATCTTACGCTAAAACTATCAATGTGTACACCTGGTTGAGTATGTTTTGTTCTGTGCATTTTGAATGTGACATTTGGTTTTAGTATGTAATTGAACGTTGATTAAGAATGGTGGCTACGATGTTTTGGCTAGTATTATTGCTTAAGCTTTGTAGGTGCCTTAAACACAAAATGACGCTTTTTTTCATATTCGATCATCCTACCTGCGCCCTTTCTTGATCTTCCACTACAGTTTTGACTGTAAACTGTAGTAAAATTACGCTAATTTGTTTTTATACCGATTTATTTTGAATTGAACGAGGTCAGTCCTATGTCAGCTAAGAAGCCAATGGCTCTAGTGATCCTTGACGGTTACGGTTACCGTGAAGACAACCAAGACAACGCTATCGCGAACGCTAAGACTCCAGTTTTAGACGGTCTTATTGCTAACCAACCTAACACGCTAATCTCGGCTTCTGGCTTAGATGTAGGCCTACCTGATGGCCAAATGGGTAACTCTGAAGTGGGTCACACCAACATTGGTGCGGGTCGCGTGGTATACCAAGATCTTACTCGTATCACTAAGTCAATTTCAGACGGCGAATTCGGCCAAACTGAAACGCTAGTGAACGCTATCGATAAAGCGGTGAAAGCTGAGAAAGCGGTTCACATCATGGGCCTTATGTCTCCAGGTGGCGTTCACTCTCATGAAGATCACATCTACGCAGCTGTTGAAATGGCAGCAGAGCGTGGCGCAGAGAAAATCTACCTGCATGCATTCCTAGACGGCCGTGATACGCCGCCACGCAGCGCAGAAAACACACTAGCACGCTTCCAAGAACTGTTCGCTAAGCTAGGTAAAGGCCGTGTGGCTTCGCTTATTGGTCGTTACTACGCAATGGACCGTGATAACAACTGGGATCGCGTTCAAGAATCTTACGACCTGCTGACTCAAGCAAAAGCAGAGTTCACATTCGACACTGCAGTAGCTGGCCTAGAAGCGGCTTACGCTCGTGACGAAAACGATGAGTTCGTTAAAGCGACGGAAATCAAAGCAGAAGGCGAAGAGTCTGCCGCTATCGTTGATGGCGATGCGGTAATCTTCATGAACTACCGTGCCGACCGTGCTCGTGAAATTACACGTGCATTCGTTCCTGATTTCGACGGTTTTGCTCGTAACGTATTCCCAGCGATCGATTTCGTAATGCTGACTCAATACGCGGCAGACATTCCACTTCTATGTGCATTCCCACCGGCTTCTCTAGAGAACACTTACGGTGAATGGCTATCGAAGGAAGGTAAAACACAGCTACGTATCTCTGAAACAGAGAAATACGCGCACGTGACGTTCTTCTTCAACGGTGGTAAAGAAGACGAGTTTGAAGGCGAAGAGCGCCAGCTTGTTGCTTCTCCAAAAGTAGCAACGTACGACCTACAGCCAGAAATGAGCGCACCAGAGCTAACTGAAAAGCTAGTTGCAGCAATCAAAGGCGGCAAATACGACGCGATCGTTTGTAACTTCCCTAACTGTGACATGGTTGGCCACACTGGCGTTTACGATGCAGCAGTTAAAGCCGTAGAGTCGCTAGACGAATGTCTTGGTAAAGTGGTTGAAGCAATCAAAGAAGCTGACGGCCAACTGCTTATCACCGCAGACCACGGTAACGCAGAAATGATGGTTAACCCAGAAACGGGTGGCATCCACACTGCACATACTAACTTACCAGTGCCGCTTATCTACGTAGGTAACAAAGACGTTGAGTTCAAAGAGGGCGGTAAACTGTCTGACTTAGCACCAACGATGCTTTCTTTATCTGGTATCGCAATCCCGGCAGAAATGTCAGGTGATGTGATCGTTAAGTAATTAAATAGTTGTTTGGCTCAGCGGTTCACGTTGAGCTTTAACGATTTTGAAAGCCCGCACTTAAAAGTGCGGGCTTTTTTATAGATGTGAGATACGAGTAAGCGAGATGAGAAGAGCTTAAGAACGGATGCGTGATGTGAGATACGGGTAAACGAGTAGCGAAGAGCTTAAGGACAGGTATTGGGTAAGAAAAACATGCAGGGGAGAACATAAGGGCACGACCTTAAACAAAAGACGAAAAGAACAGTCTTGATGAATATCGAAAGAGTGACATTTCTTGAATGATTAGGTAGCTTAAGGCTCATACTATACTTGTCTTTTACCTTATATTTAGGCTGTTTATATGAACTCAAACCCAGACCGTTGGAAGCAACGACTGCAAAACTTAATGAAAGCGCAGCAAAGGCTTGAGAGAGCGTGCTCACAAGATAGCTACAATGAGTTAGAGCTCGCTGGGTTAGTACAAACTTTTGAATTTTCTTTCGAACTGACATGGAAGACCCTTAAAGACTTACTTGAGTTTGAAGGGTTTGACGTGGCTTCGCCGAGGAGCGTTTTTCGTACGGCCTTAGAAGCTAAGCACCTGTCTTCGGAGCAGTGTGAGATTATGCTTGAAGCACTCATAAAACGAAATTTATTGTCCCACACCTATGATGAGGAAAATGTCCTTGAAGCTCAGTCACTGATCTTAGAGTCATTTTCACCAGTGATAGGGCAAGTCACACTCTATTTAAAGCTTAAATGTGATCAAGAGGGTCAATGCGAACAAGAGGTTAAATGTGATCGATAGTTATTTGGTTAAACCAGACTCGGTCGGCCTTAAGCCTCATCAGTATCAGTTGATTGAGGATATTGTTTTGAGTCATGCCGCAGTCATTCATGCCTGGGTATTCGGTTCTAGAGCCCTTGGAACTTATAAAGATAACTCCGACATCGATATTGTTATCGAGGGGCATGGGATTTCGTCAAGTGTCGTCGCAGGCTTGCAAGATCGTTTAGAACAGTCGTCGCTTCCATTCAAGGTTGACTTGCTCGTTAAACATAGAATTACATCGAATGAGCTACTTGCCCATATTGACACTTATGGGATTAAACTAAAGTAGCCGAACGTATTATTATCAGCGTAACGGTGATGTTGATTCTTGAACCGATTGTTTACGTTTTGCCAGTTTATCTCGAATCTGAGTACCTGAATTGACTCGGTCATGTTTTTTATCATCAATAGAAAACGATAATAGTTTCATTAGCGCTATAGCTCCATCTCTACGCTTTCGATCTTCATAAGATTCAATCGTATCAGTGGACATTACTATCACCTCTTTGTATGAAATTTTAAATATAGACTATATGTTGTCTGGTGATAATGGCGCTTCTTGATGGCGAAATTTTATATTATTGATCTAGCGAGGTAAGGCTTATTGCGTTCTATCTACAACCGAACGCTCAAAATCCAGTAACCACTCTTTGCGGTTCATGCCGCCGGTGTAGCCGGTTAATGTGCCATTTGCGCCGATGACTCTATGGCAAGGTACAACAATACTAAATGGGTTCTTGCCATTTGCACCACCCACAGCTCTTACTGCTTTTGGTTTGTCCATTCTCTTTGCTTGTTCACCGTAACTGATGGTTTCGCCATAAGGAATGGTTGTTAAAGCCTGCCAAGCTACTTTTTGAAACTCAGTGCCTTTTATCGCTCTTAATGGCAAATCGAATTCTATTCGTTGACCTGCGAAGTACTCATCTAACTGTTTCGCTGCCAGTTGGCAAAGGTCATCTGGATTGCTAATCATTAGCTCTTCGTGATTTACATGGTCAATTTCAATAAGCGACACACCATTGCTAACAATGATCATCTTGCCAATTGGTGCGTCATAGAACATTTTGTAAGTGGTGTCTTCCATGTCATCTTCCTTTTTTTAGTCTTTTTCTGCTCTCAAGCTCTTCGAATCTCGTAACTGCTCTTAAGCTCTTAAATCTTTTCGCATCCCGGTTACTCGCATCTCGTATCTGCTCTTATATCTTTTCGCATCCCGTATCTGCTCTTATATCTTTTCGTATCCCGCATCTGCTTTACCCCTTACACGAAGCGCAAACAAGTACCCTGAAATACCGCCGACAATGTTCCCCAAGGCTAAGCCTATAAACAGCCCTTCGACACCATCAATTTGGCTGCCTATCCAAGCGAATGGCAAGGTAAAGACAAACAAACGCATGAAGCTCCATTGAAAGGCTTTGAGTGGTTGATGCATGGCATTCATCCCACTGATCAGCATCATCACAATGCCTTGGAATCCATAGCTAAAGGGCACGACTAACAGGTAATGCCACAATATGCCTCGGACGGATTCTTCTTGAGAGAACAGGGCAGCCAAAGGAATGCTCAACGGCACCATCATTAAGAAAATCAAACCTTGGAACATCACAGCAAAACGCATACTCAGAAACAGTGCCTTAAAACTGCGTTGTGGGTTGTTTGCGCCAAAGTTCTGCGCCATGAAAGGCGTAAGCGCCGAAGTAAGAGACATCAACACAATGATAAGAATGGACTCGATACGTTGCGCTGCGCCATACGCCGCCACGGCTTCAGTCCCTTGTTTGGCCAGCATCATCATGATGATAGCGCCGGCAAGTGGGTTCAGAGCGTTAGACAAAGCCGCTGGGGTGCCTATTTTCAGGATCTGTCGCCAGTCACTGACGATGTTTGTCAGCTTAGGCGGCGCAAGCAGTTTTTCTCGCACCATCAATACGTAGAGTGAGCCACACAAAGCACCAAACCAACTGAAACCACTGGCAATCGCAGCGCCTTGAATCCCCAGTTCAGGGAAAGGCCCATACCCGAAGATAAGTAGCGGATCTAAAACGCCATTGATAAGGCCAGCCAGTAGCATAATCTTGGCGGGTGTTTTAGTATCGCCGCTGGCACGAATGGCGCTGTTGCCTGCCATGGGGATGACCAAAAATGGGATCGCGAGATACCACACCGACATGTATTCCGATATCAGTGGCAACAACTCTTGCTTTGCTCCTAGCAGGGTAAACATAGGTTCTAAGGCGATAATACCTAATGTAGACGCGCAGCCGACCAGAAGCAGAGCCAGCAATAAGCCATGACAGGTAAAGCGTGCTGCATTTTGTGCGCTGCCTTGGCCAAGCAATCGACCGATACATGTCGATAAGCCAATACCAATCCCCATGGTGATGCAGTTAATCGCAAAGGTAACTGGAAAGGTAAAGCTCACTGCTGCAAGTGCTTGTGTGCCGAGCAGTGAGATAAAGAAGGTATCGACGAGGTTAAACATCAAGATCGCCACCATACCGAATATGGTCGGTATGGTCATGGTACGCAATGTACTGTCAATTGGGGCAGTTAATAGCCCGTGCTTATCTTGCATGCAAAACGCCGATAGAAACCAAAAGCGTAGGATAAACAGATGCGGGATACGAGTAAACGAAAAGCAGGGAAAGATGAGGGGTGAGAATCTGCACTTTAGCTCACAATTTTTTCGTTCCCCCCTTGGGATCTTTCACATCGCCCCCAACATATTGTTTGACCCACGCTAATCGTGGCAACTATCAAAATTTAAATGGAAATTATCAGGAGATAAGACCGATGAATATCCGTCCTCTACATGACCGAGTTATCGTTGAGCGCCAAGAAGTTGAATCTAAATCTGCTGGTGGCATCGTTCTAACTGGTTCTGCCGCAGAAAAATCGACTCGCGGTATCATTCTAGCTGTTGGCAAAGGCCGCATTCTAGAAAACGGTTCAGTGCAACCGTTGGACGTAAAAGTTGGCGATACCGTTATCTTTGCTGAAGGTTACGGCACGAAAACTGAAAAAATCGACGGCAAAGAAGTTCTGATTATGTCTGAAAACGACATCATGGCGATCGTCGAGTAATCTATTTTTCATTTAACTCTCAGTAAAAGTTATCAGAGCCAGTATTGGATGATTCATATCGTCATTCCAGAAATGAGGAACGAATTATCTGGAATCTAAACAGAGTGCGATTTGAGTAGATTCTGAATCACGTTCGTCCCTCACTGTTCAGAATGACGCGATAACGCTGAGACGCCCCGAAACAAAGAATTTGAAAGGAAATTAAGATGGCTGCTAAAGACGTTAAATTTGGTAATGACGCACGTATTAAAATGCTAGAAGGTGTAAACGTTCTGGCTGACGCAGTAAAAGTAACACTAGGTCCTAAAGGCCGTAACGTTGTTTTAGACAAATCATTTGGCGCACCGACTATCACTAAAGATGGTGTTTCAGTTGCACGTGAAATCGAACTTGAAGACAAGTTCCAAAACATGGGCGCGCAAATGGTTAAAGAAGTGGCTTCGCAAGCGAATGACGCGGCGGGCGACGGTACGACTACAGCAACAGTTCTTGCTCAAGCAATCATCACTGAAGGCTTAAAAGCCGTTGCTGCTGGCATGAATCCAATGGATCTTAAGCGCGGTATCGACAAAGCAGTTATCGCTGCAGTTGAAGAGCTAAAAGGCCTTTCTGTTCCATGCGCAGATACAAAAGCTATCGCGCAAGTAGGTACTATCTCTGCGAACTCTGATTCGACAGTAGGTAACATCATTGCTGAAGCGATGGAAAAAGTAGGCCGTGATGGCGTAATCACGGTTGAAGAAGGTCAGGCTCTACAAGACGAGCTAGACGTAGTTGAAGGTATGCAGTTCGACCGTGGTTACCTATCTCCTTACTTCATCAACAACCAAGAAGCGGGTTCTGTTGATCTAGAAAGCCCATTCATTCTTCTTATCGACAAGAAAGTTTCGAACATCCGTGAACTTCTTCCGACTCTAGAAGCTGTTGCTAAGGCATCTCGTCCACTTCTTATCATCGCTGAAGATGTAGAAGGCGAAGCGCTTGCAACTCTAGTTGTGAACAACATGCGTGGCATCGTTAAAGTGGCTGCTGTTAAAGCGCCTGGTTTCGGTGACCGTCGTAAGTCTATGCTACAAGATATCGCTATCCTAACGGGCGGTACGGTTATCTCTGAAGAGATCGGCCTAGACCTAGAGAAAGTAACGCTAGAAGACCTAGGTCAAGCTAAGCGTGTAACTATCACTAAAGAAAACTCAACCATCATCGATGGCGCGGGCGAAGAAACAATGATCCAAGGTCGTGTTTCTCAAATCCGTCAACAAATCGAAGATGCAACGTCTGACTACGACAAAGAGAAACTTCAAGAGCGCGTAGCTAAGCTAGCTGGCGGTGTTGCAGTAATCAAAGTGGGCGCTGCAACTGAAGTTGAGATGAAAGAGAAGAAAGACCGCGTTGAAGATGCACTTCACGCAACTCGCGCTGCCGTTGAAGAAGGTGTGGTTGCTGGTGGTGGTGTTGCACTTATCCGCGCTGCATCTAAAGTTGCTGGCCTTGAAGGCGACAACGAAGAGCAAAACGTCGGTATCCGTGTTGCACTACGTGCAATGGAAGCGCCTATCCGTCAAATCACTAAGAACGCAGGTGATGAAGAATCTGTTGTTGCTAACAACGTTCGTGCTGGCGAAGGTAACTACGGTTACAACGCGGCGACTGGCGAATACGGCGACATGATTGCAATGGGTATCCTAGATCCAACTAAGGTAACTCGCTCTGCACTTCAGTTCGCAGCGTCAGTTGCTGGTCTTATGATCACAACAGAAGCGATGATCACTGATAAGCCACAAGATTCTGGCCCTGCAATGCCTGATATGGGTGGCATGGGCGGTATGGGTGGCATGGGCGGCATGATGTAGTGCGACAAGGGTCGCATTGACTGTTCCTCAGGATAATGTACTGAGGTGGGCGGAAATATCGTTGGATATAACCGTCCTAGTTATCAACTCCGAGGATGTAATGATAACGCTCTGCCTAGAGTTCCTCTCACCCAACCTCCATACCCGAAAGGGTCTTCGAAACGGAAATATGTCAGAGGCAGCGTGCTGCCTCTTAGTTAACTATGCCGATGTGCATTCAAAGTAATAATCTTTGGCACCAACGCGCAGGAAACTGCCTTTAAAAAGGAAAGACATGGGACCGACATGCCAATGGTTTGGCATGCCCTCATAAACTGCAGCTCTTGGCTTCTTAGCTGGAAGTGAGTACTCCTCACTGACAGAACAAGAAGAGGTGCTTCAACAGTCAATTGACTGAAGCTTGTGTTTGTATTGTCTTACTCTCAACAACAGTTTGAGTGATAAGACCTACTTTGTAGCAAGTAGTAGCCTAGGGATAGTGCGAATCTGGTAACGGATTGGTGCGAAGCTTCCTGACAATGTACTCCCTGAAAAGGTGTGTCGTTTGCGCGAGCAAATAATACAGATATCGGTAATGACGACCGATTGAGAGGCTAGGCTTGGTTATAAGGTTAACGTATGTGAACTACTGATAAACAACGTCAGCCGCGACGAGCGAAATGTCTTTGTTTGTAGTAATCAATCTAGGTTGATTACTGCAAGGCGCTCTGACCAAAAGGTATGTGGACAGGTTATTCCTTTTACATCTGGGATTACGCTACTGTTGTGCCACCGTTGAATAGGTAGAACCTAAGTAACTAATTGTACAAATACAGGAACTTGGTAAGCCCAATTATTCGCCCTCGAGGCAGGTAACCCGTAAGGGGAGCTGTTGGATGAGTGGGTATGGGAGCGATGGATAAAGCGAATGCTTGGCTGTAATCGCCAAGATAGAGGTTCAGACTTTGCCTCAACTCGAAAGAGTGCAGACTTCCATTAGGTCTTTAATCGTAAGAAGGCTTGTAAAGCCGAAGGATGACTAGCGAACTTCGTTCGCTGGTTGATACTTGTCCCCCTAAGGGTGAATGATACTTCACCCTTAGGGGAGATCTATCTTCACTCCACATGGGGGATCCACCATGAGGAAAGCAAGATGAGTAAGGCACAGTGTCTACCTGCATTCTCATACTCGAACGATAGCTGGCAAACCATTAATTGGAAGCTATGCCATCAAAGAGTAAAGAAGCTACAAGTACGGATTGCGAAGGCAACTAAACACGGCGATAACAGGCAAATTAAAAAGCTACAGCGCATGTTAATACGCTCTTTTTCTGCCAAAGCGATAGCGGTAAAACGGGTAACCGAAAACCGTGGAAAGAAAACATCAGGTGTCGACAAAGTACTTTGGAATACACCAACTTTGAAATGGGATGCTATTCAATCTCTAACGAGTAAAGGCTACAAGCCAATGCCGTTAAGGAGGGTTTACATTCCTAAATCTAATGGTAAAGAACGTCCGCTAGGAATACCGACCATGCGTGATAGAGCAATGCAGGCACTGCACCTGTTAGCGCTAGAACCTGTATCGGAAACCAAAGCGGACAGACATAGCTATGGATTTCGTCCTCACCGCAATTGTGCTGATGCTATTGAACAATGTTTCGTAAACCTCAGTCGCAAGAGTAGTGCCCAATGGGTATTAGAGGGGGATATTAAAGGGTGTTTTGATTTCATTAGTCACGATTGGTTAATCGCTAATATCCCTATGGATAAAGTGATACTCAAGAAGTGGCTTAAATCCGGATTTATGGAATCTGGAAGTTGGAATCCAACAGAAGCAGGTACACCGCAAGGAGGAATTATTTCTCCTGTACTTGCGAATATGGCTTTAGACGGGCTAGATGCGGTGCTGGAATCTCATTTCGGGAAGAAAAACACCAAAGCTAGTTATAAAACTAAGGTTAACTATGTGCGATATGCTGACGACTTCGTCATCACTGGCATCTCGAAAGAGTTGTTAGAGCAAGAAGTACTGCCAATAGTTGAAGCCTTTATGGCGGATCGTGGGTTAGAACTGTCGAAGGAAAAAACATTAATCACACATATAGAGAATGGGTTTGATTTCCTAGGGCAGAACGTTCGGAAATACAAAGGCAAGATGTTAATCAAGCCTGCGAAAAAGAATGTGAAAGTCTTTTTGAAAAACATAAAAGATTATCTCGATAGTCACAAAACGGCTCCAGCGAGTGCAATCATTGCCAAGTTGAACCCGATGATCAGAGGGTGGTGTAATTACCATCGTTGGATCTGTGCTAGTGAGACATTCAAGTATGTAGATTACCGAATCTGGAAGATGCTTTGGCGTTGGTGTCGACGTATCCATTCTAATCGCCGAAAACGCTGGATTAAAGATAAATACTTTAAGTCAGTAGGGGATAGGAATTGGGTATTCAGTGCACCAAGACCAAAAGAGGAAGATGGCTACTACCGTTTGCTTTACGCATCGAGAGTGAAAATCGACAAGCATGTAAAGATTAAGGCATTAGCGAATTGTTACTTACCAGAAGATGAGCAATATTTTGAAAGTTTGACGATCAGAAGATTGAAGAAATCTTTATCAGGTAACATGAAGCTTTGGAAGATTGCCGAAAGGCAGGGTTTCCAGTGTGCGGTATGCCACCGGCAGTTTGCCTCTGAAGATGAATGGGATGTTCACCATATCATTCGACGAGTCGATGGTGGTTCGGACAATAGCGAAAATCTTATGATGTTGCATATTAATTGTCATAGGCAATTACATGTTTGAGTTGCTGGCATTTACTTAGGTAGGTGCTTATAAAGGCTTGAGCCGTATGCGGGGAAACTCGCACGTACGGTTCTTAGGGGGCGGTGTCGCAGTAATGCGTCGCTGCTACCCTACATCATCCCCCTTTCTCTATAGCAGAGAAAGTCACACATAAGCTTTAGAAAACGGAGACTTCGGTCTCCGTTTTTTGCTCTTAAGCCTTATTTATTCGCATCCCGTATCTGTATTTCAGCTTCACCATCACCCTTTTTTCCAAAGCTCCTTGGTCAGCCTGCCTTGTGCGTAAACTGTTGTTCATCAATTTTTTGCAGCATCATGTCACGCTTAAATGGTTTTGGAAGATAATCGTTCATTCCACACTCGAAGCAACGTTTAATATCATCATCGAGCACGGATGCCGTTAAAGCGAGGATATGTGTTGCCTGAAGTTGCAGGTTTTCTTCATAGCGCCTGATTCGCTCTGTTGCCTCAAAGCCATCTACATTCGGCATCATGCAGTCCATCAAGATAAGGCCGATGTCTTGATGATGCCCTTTATATAAATCAATCGCTTCTTGTCCATCATTGGCAACCCAATATTCAATCCCTAACTTATCTAAATTGATACATACCACCTTCTGGTTTACGCGGTTATCTTCAACTACGAGGACTTTTTGACGTACAGTCGCTTCTATCGGCTCAGGTTGATGTTGAGGGGGTTGTGGCTGTGACCTTTCAAGCACGGAGTTCAACATGCTACTTAAGCGGGAACCGAGCATAGGAAGAGTCACATAGCCTGAGATAAAATGACACTCACTCATAGGATCACTAAGATTATCTTTCACTATGATGATTTTCACCTCTGGTGCTAAGCGATGCAGTGTTTTGGCTTGGTTAATATCTTCCATCAAAGCGATCTCTGGGAGGTCAGTTGCCGCCAAGTTTGTTTCGATTGATTTTAGTTGTGGTGAGTAACCAAGGCGGAATAAGTCATCGAGTAAAAGTTTCGATGGCGCATCTGAATAATAGACAACGGTTTGTTTACGATTTTTATGTTCAGAATGATCTGATGGCACTACGGTTAATTGGAAATGAAAGCAACTGCCCACGTCTTTCTCTGACTCAACGTTTATCGAGCCTCCCATCATTTCCACCATACGTGACGAAATACTAAGCCCTAATCCGGTCCCCGCAATATTGGAGGTGATGTTGGTATCTTCTTGGCAAAACGCTTTGAAAATGTGCTCTTGTTGGTCTGCTGCGATACCAATACCCGTATCTCGAACAAAAAACTCGACCACACACTCTGTTTCCAATGATGGAAGCCGTTTAGCGGTGAATACGATAGAGCCTTGTTCTGTAAATTTGATCGCATTTGAGGCTAAATTCATCAACACTTGGCGAATTTTATTCCCATCAACATGAATGTACTCTGGGAGCTCGCCATCAATTTCAACTTCCAACTTAATCTGCTTTTGATAAGCTTTAGAAGAAATCAGAGTCACGCTATCAAACAGCAGCTCTCTTAAGTCTGTCGTATGTGGATTAATTTCCAGTTTACCCGATTCAATTTTGGACAGATCGAGAACATCGTTGATCAACATAAGTAAGGTTTGAGAAGAGGTATAGATAGTCCCAAGGCAGTCTTTCTGTTCTGCGGATAGTTTGGTTTCTGCCAGTATTTCTGACATACCAATCACGCCATTAAGCGGTGTCCGTATCTCATGAGACATATTGGCAAGAAAGGCACTTTTTGCGCGGTTTGCTTGTCGTGCTTTCTCTTGTGAAACAATCAATTGAGTTTCAAGTTGACTGGCACGCCACACAACATAAAGCAGCACCAGTAACGTCACCCCTCCTAATGCGGCTGTCGATAAGTAGCTGTACAACTTTATCTGCGTCAGGCTCTCTGCGATCTGCTTGGGTGTTTCGGTGAAAAGTAAGTTGAGCTCATCTTCAACATGATAAATACTGCTGGTGAGTTCTCCTTTGAGGCCGCTATCAGAGCTGTACCCGACACTCTTTAACCCTCGCTGCAATCGCCAAAAGTGGCGTTTAAAATTATTAAACGAAGCTAATGCACTGATCGTTCGGGAATTCTGTTCTATTTCATCTTGGATTTTGAACAATGAATCGACAATCTTATCTAATGTTGTCTGATCAAAATCGGTAAAGAACTGATACATGAGATCTTGTGTTTCTAAAGTCAATTCTTCAAGCTGCACATTATTGGATTCATGTACGAAGCGCTCAAGTGTCAACGCTGCATTTTTTAGTTTCTCAATGAGCCCAATTTGGTCCCTCTTGCCATGTATGCTGACTAACTCAAGGGCTAATAATGTAAAGGCGGTGTGGTACTCGTCGAGATACTCGACAACTTTGGCATAATTAAAAGAAATATTGAGGTCGCTTCGTACGATTTTCCCATCGATCTCAGCCAGCTTTTCGATCAGCTGACTTCGCTTTATATTGAGTTGTTCTTGAATCTCTGGTTGCCTTGTGGAAACAAACTGCTGCTCTTGTCGTCTGACAGAGAGCATAACGCTATAAGCTTCAGAAAGACTGAGCTGGAGATTAATCATGTCCTGCTCTTTGTTCTTCAGAGCATGGCTAACATAGATATAGAGGCCTAAAAATAACACGATAGCCAAAAAACCACGCGAAATAATCGCTTTAATGGTCTGTTTATTCGTAGGTTCCTTAATCATGCTATTCCCACTGTTTCATATCGTTCTATTCCTATATTAGAATTTAGTTTATTTTCAGAATTTTACGAACATTAGTTTTTGAATACCTGAGGTCTGTTGAGCTTTTATCAATAAATTTTTTAGGATGACATCGCTTTAGATGCGGCAATAAGTGTGTGGGCTATAAGCTTGTGAAACATGTTGATTTTCTCGCCTAGATTTTTGTTTGGAATAATAAGCGTTAGAGCGGAGGTTTCGGTTTCTGTTTTTTTTGCTTTTCGCATCTCGTTCACTCGAATCCCGCATCTGCTCTTAACCATTGCTCTTTATGATTTAGCGGCTTATATTCAACAGTACAGTTATTACATTGATTTAACATGGGTAGCTGTTGAATAAAGGACAATAAATGCTTGATTAAAAATGGATTAATCAAGTTAACAATAAGTCAGTGGAGACTCCCCAATGAAAAAACTACTTTCAGTACTTGCTGTGTCGGCAGCAGTAATGGCACCGGCAGCATTTGCTTCTTCGCCTGTTATGTTTTCAACGATTAACGGTTTCAACGCACCTGATTCAGATGCGGTTGGCGGTGTGCGTTTGGCTCTGCTTCACGGACAAGTAAACGACCTTAAAGGTGTCGATCTTGCCGTTGTTGGTATGTCTGAGACGCAAACGACCACAGGTGTGAACCTTGGTATTTTTGGTGCATCAAAAGTGAACCAAGAAATGACCGGTGCATCTCTAGGTTTCTTCAACTGGAATACGGGTAAAACAACCGGTGTTAACCTGGGTGCTGTGAACATTACTAATGATGTGAAAGGCGCGAACGTGAGTTTTGTAAACTACTCAGAAGGTAACACTATGGTTGATGTTGGTGCAGCGAACCTTTCAGAAGTGTCTACGGTTCAGGTTGGTATCTTCAACAAAACCAACAAAATCGAAGGCGTACAAGTTGGTCTGATCAACTGTGCTGACAACGGTTTCTTCCCGTGCTTCCCGATTGTAAACTTTGCTAAGTAAGGCTTAGTGTTACTATAGTGATTCATAACGCCTAAGTGCATCTGACTTAGGCGTTATTGCAACTCAACATTTTCTTATAGATATCCAAACGCCCCTCCAAAATAGATAAGCATATTGTTTTATATTTTCTATTGCAGTATTTTTACTTATGAGTACAATGTGCGATAAATTCCTAATGATGATTTATATGCTTTGATTAACCACCATACCGTCGATTTTAAAAAGGCTTTCTTAGGCCTGACCGCCAGTTTTTTAGTAGTTTTGAGCTTGTTGCTCGTTGATTCAGCGGAAGAATCAGATAAACAGTATGGAATGGAAAACCAAGGCGTAACACGCTCTTTAGCGGAGCTCACACAGATCATAAATGCGCTTGAGTACAACATCACTGCGCTTTATCCACTGCATGGGGATACCTACGTATTCTCGCATGACAAAAAGATCGAGGGTGAGACGTGTTACTTCACCAGTGAGGAGCAACATGCCCCTCGTTTTGATTTTATGTTCTCTGGCCCTCGCGAGATGTGCAACCCGGAATCGGACCTTTATACCGAAGCGGGTAAGCGCCTGTTCATCGCGCCGACCATGGCTTATTTTGCCAATACCATTGATACCATCTCTGCGATTTATTTCATTTCAAAAGAGAAATTCATTATCTCTTCGCCTTCTGATTTTGCCAGTTACATTAAGGGCGACACCTTTGATTCGGTTGTGAATAGCAGGCCTTATTGGGTGAACACGATTCGCTTTGGCTTAGCTCAAGGGCAAGACCAAGTGGTGTATACCGGCCAATATGATGACTACCTGACAGGTCAGAAAGTGGTGACCTTAACCAAAGGAATCTACGTTAATGGTGAGTTTAAAGGGGTGTTGGGTGTCGATGGTTATGTCTCGAACCTAGTATCGAACCCTACCCATGGCTATAAAGTCACCAGTACTCGAGGCGCAAACAAATACGGGTTTATGGATTTTACGTATTCCAAGCCTCTGTATGTTGATGACATTAACACCCAGCTATATCTGAGTATTGAAGAAGATAAGAGCGAGCACTTTCTGCATGTATTGGAGATGGAGAAGATTCAGCTTTCGATACTGTTGGTTTTGTATCTGCTCTCGGTTTTATGGCTATGGCGCTTCTATACAAGACAAGAGCACCAGCGTTTAAATGAGCTAGCAATGCGCGACCCATTAACGGGCTTGCTGAATCGACGTGGTTTTGAGGCTCGATTACTGGCGCAAGATGAAGAGCCGATTATTGGTGTTGGCGTGTTTGATATCGATGATTTCAAAGTCGTTAATGATCAGCATGGCCATAAAGTGGGGGACGAGGTGATTTGCCATGTTGCTCGGTTGATGCTGAACAGCGTTAGACAGCAAGATATCGTGGCTCGATTTGGTGGCGAAGAGTTTGTTGTCGCGATTACGGGTGAATCGTCTGAGTTGCTTTCATCGATCTTTGAGCGAATTCAAAACGACATTAGCCTACAGAGTTATCGATGCCCTACGGGTGACAAGATTAGTATCTCAGTGTCTGGTGGCGCGACGCTTTACTCTTTGTATAAGTTCGACAGCGTAGGGCACTTGTGGGAAAACCAGAGTATTCGTTCGTCTGATGAGCAGCTCTATAAGGCAAAGGCTGCGGGTAAGAATCAGGTGTGTATTCAGGTGTATTAATTAGTTGGATACACAAAGGCCTAGTCGTGTGACTAGGCCTTTTTAATGTCTGTTTCAGGTTGAGGTTACTTCTTCACGCGGCCTTTTCTCATCCACTTCTGATGCACACCACGACGCAGGCTCTGGAAGCTGTTTTCCACTTTATCGACACCAAGCAGAATCACTAGCGCCATTAGCGTGATAATGACCGATTGGGAAAGATGCCCTAGTGCGATCATCATACCTAATGCTGCGAGTACCCAGATAATTGCGGCTGAAGTCACGCCATGAATCTTGCCATCCAGTGTCATCATTACACCAGCCCCAAGAAATCCAACACCCGTAATTATCTGACCAAGCACACGAGCTTGATCGAGTGTGTTGGGGGATAGGCTGATCGCCATGGTGAGGAAGAAATAGGTACCACTGATGATCAGAATCGACGTTCGGATTCCGACGGGTTTACCGCGTGTTTGCCTTTCGATTCCGATTAAAGAACCACACAGCATGCATGCAGCGAGGCCTGCCCAGCTAAAGGGGGCAAGGTTGAGAGTTTGTTCTATAAATTGTGACATATCACCCCTCCTAAAAATTTAGAATAGAGCCGAGTATGCTAATAATAGACCGGACGATCGAACAAAAACTTTTTGTCTTAACGATTGATAAAGATTACTTAAAACCTAGCAGCCGCTTGTTGTTAAGGTGAAGGCTGGTGTCGTGGTCTCTGTCGCTTCTTGGTACTCAAGGTAGCAGTTATCAGCCTGTTTTTTTCGGCTAGAAGGCGCATAAAGAATAATGCCATCATTTGCATCTGTGTTGGTAAAGAACCAGTCAGCTCGACCCGTATCCCAAACAGCATCTAGAAAGGTTGATTCGATGAGCTGTGACCAAGTTTGATCGTTCATCGCTGCAGGATAACCATAGACCACTGAGATATTGTCACCCTCAACATTAATCGATGCGCTAGCTGCTTTATCTAAGCCCAATGCTGATGTCTTACCATAAAGCATAGCACTTGCACCCTCCATTCCGCCTTTCAGGCCATTTAATGTCGAGATACGCGCATCAGTTTGCAGGTTGAGGAATTTAGAAGCTGCAGTGACCGACACAATACCTAGAATCACGATCACCACGACCAGCTCGATGATGGTGAAACCTCTTGAGCTGAACCTAAGCGCTGGTTGAGATGTGGTTGCTGGTGGAGCAACTGAGGTATTGTGTTTCATTGATACAACTTCTCTATTCAATGTGTAGGTCGAGCGGTGTCTTGCTGCTGCGTCCGCCAATTTCACGGGTTAACTTAGGTACTAGGTAGCCAGAAACCTCAGAGATTAATCCTTTAAAGTGATGCTTCGCCTCTTCATCTGAAATATAGAAGTGCGCTGCGCCCTGAACCTTATCAAGTACATGCATATAGTAAGGTAAAATACCGGCGTCGAATAGCTTTTCGCTTAATTCTTTCAATGAGTTAGCGTTGTTGTTTACGCCTTTAAGCATCACGCCTTGGTTGAGCAGAGTAGCACCACTTAACTTAAGCTTGTGGAAGGCTTGTTTGAGCTCTAAGTTGATTTCGTTAGCATGGTTAATGTGGCTGACCATCACTACATTAAGGCGAGTGTTAGTCAATGTTTGGCAGAGTTCGTCAGTCACTCGCGCTGGAATCACAACCGGTAATCGGCTATGAATTCGAGCGGTCTTTACATGTGGAATCTGTTCGATGGCATTGATCAGCCATTCGAGTTCGCTATCTTTTGCCATCAGTGGATCGCCACCCGACAAGATAACTTCGTTGATCTCTGGGTGAGCCGCCACATAGTCGAGACTGGTTTGCCAAACCGACTTCGAGCCCTTGTTATCTTGGTAAGGGAAGTGACGACGGAAGCAGTAGCGGCAGTTTACAGCGCACCCCCCTTTTACAATCATCAGTGCGCGGTTTTTGTATTTATGCAGTAGCCCAGGAATGGCGTTGTCTTGCTCTTCCAGTGGATCAGCGGAATAGCCTTGGTGTACCTCAAACTCTTCGCTTAGCGGTAAAATTTGTCGTAGCAATGGATCGTGTGGGTTGCCTTTTTCCATTCGTTCGACAAAGCTAAGAGGTACCCGAAGTGCAAATAACTCACGAGCAGCGAAGCCTGCTTGCCATGGTGTTGGGTCTATTTCCAATGCCTCAAGCAGTTTTGTCGGGTCAGAGATCGCATTCGATAGTTGTTTGAGCCAGTTTTGCTCAACAGATTCGACTTTTCGGGTTATGATATGCGGCATTGAAATTAACTCAAAGATGTGGAAGAGAAAATCATGGCGTCAGTAAGCACCAATGAATTCAAAGGCGGTTTAAAATTCATGATGGATAACGAGCCTTGCTCAATTATCGAAAATGAATACGTTAAGCCAGGTAAAGGCCAAGCGTTTAACCGTGTTAAACTTCGTAAACTGCTGTCAGGCAAAGTGTTAGAGAAAACATTTAAGTCAGGCGATACAGTAGAACTAGCGGACGTTGTAGACGTTGAACTAGGCTACCTATACAGCGATGGCGAATTCTACCACTTCATGAACAACGAAACATTCGAGCAAATCGCTGCTGATGCAAAAGCAGTAGGCGAGACTTCTAAATGGTTAGTTGAAAACGACGTATGTACTCTAACGTTGTGGAATGATAACCCTATCACAGTAACTCCACCAAACTTTGTTGAGATCGCAGTAATAGAAACCGATCCTGGCCTTAAAGGCGACACACAAGGTACTGGCGGTAAGCCTGCAACTCTAGCAACAGGCGCGGTAGTTCGCGTACCTCTATTCATCGCTATCGGTGAAGTTGTTAAAGTTGATACTCGTACTGGCGAATACGTTGGTCGTGTGAAGTAATTGACTTCAAGTATCTGAAAAAGGTCGCTTAGGCGGCCTTTTTTGTATCTGGAGATCGGGGAAAAGCAGAAGAGCAGACACGCGTAAACGAGATTCGGGATACGAAGAGCTTGAAAATCAAGAGTGAGTAAGCCAGATGCGATTCACAATGGTCACAAGGTTACATTGTGTGACCAGCATCATATTTTGGTTGTATTCTGGATGAAAATCAAAAATTTTATCTAACTTATAGATTTACAAGGTGTTTTTGGCGTTTATATATCGCAACAAAAATATCTCAATACAATATGTGGCTGTTTAGTATTGATTTTGTGAATGTGTGTGGTGGGAAGGGAAGCTGATTACAATATTGTTAGAATGAGTAGAGTCTACTAGCTTTATACGCGATGTTATTAAGCAACTATGTGGATATTAATATGAGACTTAATGCAATTACGTTGGCTCTTGGTTTGGTTAGTATCGTCGGGCTTTCAGGATGTGATGACGATGATACAACCGTGTCAACCACGACTCCGAGTGAGACTCCCTCGACTCCCAGCTCCCCAGCTGAAACGACTAAATACAGTGTGACTGCAATTGATGGTTATTTACGTCATGCTCGAATTTGGTTAGACCTTAACGGTAACTACGTCTTAGACGACGGTGAGCCTAATGCTATTTCTGGTGATGGCGGAGTTGCAGATTTAGACGTCACCGATGTCGACAACCCTGAACAGTACCCTGTCGTTGTGCAAGCGATCTCCGGGCAGACGATTGATGAAGATGAACCTGATGTTACGGTGTCTGACGACTATATTATGTCAGCCCCTCCAGGTGAAAAAGATGTCACCCCTTTGAGTACGCTAGTTCACGTATTGATCGAGCAAAACACTACAGATTCTGACGATGCTGCTGCGGTTGAAGCAGCAAAGCAAGCTGCCATTCAGCAAGTCGCTGATCAGCTAGGCTTAGATGAAGATGAAATCTTAGGTGATTTTGTTGAGTCAGGTGTTGAGGCTGCCGCTTATGCCGCTGAAAACTTGGTTGATTCAAATGTTTTGCCTTCATCTCCTCAAGAGTTGCAAGAAGTTGCTGAAAGTGAAGATAAAGGGACTAAGTTTATCTCTGTGATTGCATCTGTGAATAATGAAATCAAAAAGAAAATTGAAGAAGTTGCAGGTGATAGCGATAAGACATTTGATAATGTTGGTGGTGCGACAGAGGGTGTCGATTTTTCTAATGACACAGATGATGACGGCGTCCCCAATGACTTAGATGACTTTCCGAATGATCCCGATGAAAGTCTGGACTCCGATGGTGATGAGATCGGTAATAATGCCGACCTAAATGATGATACGGTGGACGGAGAAGATGACATCTACCCTGATGCCAATGATGCGTTTCCAACGGATCGTTCTCGTGCTGGTGACCATGATTCGGATGGGGTAGACAGTATTGATGATGTCTTCCCACAAGATCCAACTGAGTGGGCTGATAATGACTCTGATGGCTATGGTGACAATCAAGATGTATTTGATAATGACCCAACCGAATGGGCAGATACGGACGGTGATGGTGTTGGTAATAATGCCGATAAATTCCCATCGGATCCCAACGAGTCCTTAGATACGGACGGTGATGGCGTTGGTAATAATGCCGATGAATTCCCAACCGATGCGACCGAATGGGCAGATACGGATGATGATGGCTTAGGCGATAACGAGGATGACCCGTATCCAAACGATACGGATAACGACAGTTACAACAATGATGTTGATGAATTCCCAACCGATGCGACCGAATGGGTCGATGTGGACGGTGATGGCGTTGGTAATAATGCCGATGTTCATCCAGAGGATGGAAATAAGTCAATTGCTGATGTTGTGGCCAATGTTAGTGCAACTGATGTAGCAGTTTTAAACATAACAGATCGCGATATCATTACACTGGATATTGAGGTCGAAGAAATGGTTGAGACACTGAATAGCGGAGAGATTGTTACCACCATAACTACTCAATATATCACTGCTGATGACGTGGTATATGGCACGACACAAAGTGTCGATCACCTGTTAAATGATGACTTTACTCGTATCCAGACCTTTGCGTACGACTATAACCTCGATGGTACTGCACGTTACGAAGGCATGTCTCTTGAAATTGGTACTAGAACCGAAACAAGCGAGACGTATTGGCGCTATATCGATGAGGGTGATGCATCTCTTGAGGGCGGTTTCGGCGGTAATGGTCGTGTCTATGAACAAGGCGTAGCCTTAACATCTAGAGTTCACCCAAATGACTTATCTCAAATAGATACAATACATAGTGTATCAGTGGAATTTGAGGACGTCGCAGAGGGCGTTCAAGCGGTCGAAACGTTAACCGAATACACGGTAAATGGCTTTGATATCGACGATGTTCAAACCCATCAAGCTCAATGGGCTCAGACTTTAACCACTGTAACGCAGGATTACGTGCAGAGTTTCGTGGAGTCTAAGCAGGACTGGGGTGCAGACGGTTACATCAATGTTGAACTTCGATTTAATAATATCCCTGATGGTAGCTATGTCTACGAATATTCGACACCAATATGGGCAAACCCACAAGATGGTGAATTCCATGAGTACGCAGACTTTAACTTTAATGATGGCAAATGGGACGATCTTACAGCGTACTGGAATTACTACCGCAAAGAGGTACTGATTAATGGTGATGTTCTTGAAAGTGGAGAGCGTTCGGTTCTAGACGAGGAAACGAACACATTACTCATTGTCGATGGTGATCCAATCAATACCTTATTCCAAGAGTGGAATGCCGTGTCTCGCTCTGTTAGTGATGTGGAAGAAAATAAACACATAGAGTGGCAGCACTACCCATTAACTGATTATTCATTTACGACTGACACAGATAACGTCGGACAGGCCTATCGCGTTTACCAGAAACAATCTAATGGCCTTTGGGTTGCTACCTCATTTGATGAGTGGGGTACACAAGCTGTTGTGGATCTACCACAACAGGTAGAGGATGCCCGTGTTGCTGGCACAGAGTTGGAGCTTATTGATGACCAAATCATTCCAGGCCTGAGCCGATACGCTACGCTGTTACCTACAAGCAGTTTCCAATACGATGACAATGGGCCAATTCAATGGCACGTCGTAACACAAGACTATCTGTTCACTGATACTGGTATTCCAACACTGGTTACACTGGATCTTGGTGATAGTGGTGTGGTTCCTGGTTCGTTTACCGGAGTGAATGATGTTGATATGGTGCTTATGGTTCCGGTCGTCGATAATCCTTGGTCTTGGTACGATGCCTACTATCGTAGGGGCATAGATACATGGGGCATGGATCTAACAGAAGGAGACTTTAGTTGGAACAATAGCCTAGGAATGTTCTTCTTAAACGAGACAGCAGCTCAAGACTATCTTACACAGGTTCTAAACCAAGATAGTGACGACGATGGCTTTAAAGACTACGAGGATGCTTTCCCTAATGATCCAAATGAATGGGATGATAGTGATGGTGACTATGTTGGCGACAATAGCGATGCCTTCCCTTATGACTCATTAGAGTGGGCGGATTCTGATAGTGATGGTTTAGGCGATAACCATGAGAATGCAACCGAAGGTTTAGATCCGAATAATGCTGATTCAGATGAAGACGGCGTTTATGACGGTGAAGACCTTTATCCAACCGACCCAAATAAGTGGACTATTACCGCCCAAGAGTTTGCGGAGCAAGAGGGGACTCTTTACGGATTCTTCAGCGATTGGAGCGAACTATCGTTCGTAGATATTCTGTTTAAAGAAACCTTGAGTTATGGCGGTGATACGTTAACCCTTACGGAACTCATACAGTACCGTGGTGATCAATCCTTTATCCAGCTACCACTTGAAGCTGAGGGGGACGTACAGCTCACTGAAAACGGCTGGCAAACTCCGGTAGGTTATACGATAGACTTCTCTGGAGAGCAACTTATTGCCTATCCAGAAGACAATTCCAGTTTCTATTATTCAGTAGAATCAGAAGTGGTAAACCTATCGGGTATGGCATTGTATGAAGTCTACTTTGAGTGGTTCGACTTCATGGAAGAGGCGAGGTTCGCTGAAGGCTCACAAGCGGTAATGTTTACCTTCTCTCCAGCCGTAAACCAGTACTTCCTATGGGAGGGTGGTAGTCCGTACGTGAGGTTCTCTGACGTCGGTTATGATACGGATGGTAGCTCTATTACAAGTCTGGACGACATTATTGTGTCGCAGTCGGTCGGTGAGTCGGTTTCCACAGATCTTACTACCTCTGTTGGCCTCTATCTAGACTTTGATATCGAGTTAGTGAGTGATGGCACGGCGCATTATTACTTCTTTGATTGGGACGCAGGAACGGCAAGTCGCGTCGCTACTGCGGATTACTTACGTTACACATTACACGGTGAAGATATCGTCGAATTTACCGTACCAGTTGAGGCTATGCCCTACATGGGAGAGGGGGATACGCCTACCATGATCTTTAGCATGTACAATGGTGAACTTACGGTAGGTGAGATTGAGGCGCCAAGTGCTGAACCGTCGGACGATACTATGTACGCTTTCAATGGTATTGCCGCACAGTCTATAGAAGATGGTGTAGTGTTGAGCGATTACCTATTTACCTGCTACTTGGGTGATAGCGATGATCAGTCAAGCCCAATCATGGCTGACTATGAGCTTGCGATTACGGATTGTGGCGGTCGAACTCACATTACCAGCGAAATGGTCGAGGGTCTAAACTTCCAACGCGTTAAAGGCAATGGAAATACTCGTGACTACTTGTTCAATGCTGATGGCACAGTGCATGTATTGAAGGGAGAGGGCGGTAACTATACTGACGATTGGGTCATAGAAGATGGCTTGGTTAAGATCAGCTATTCTGATGAATCGGAGAGCTTCACGACTTACTGGGCACTGTTAGATTCGTTGGATGATACGTGGTCAATCAAGTTCTATGAGAACGAAGTTGTGGACGGTCAATCAAGTAGCTATATCTGGATGGATACTATTATTCAACAAGATCGTCCGATTGTGCTTGAAGAGTGCTACATCGGTGATGCAGAACCTGTTGAGGGGCAACCTATCCCGAGTATGAGTGACTACGAAACGGCGATCACGGATTGTGGCGGTCGAACTCACATTACCAGTGAGATGGTCGAGGGTCTAAACTTCCAACGCGTTAAAGGCAATGGAGATACTCGTGATTACTTGTTCAATGCTGATGGTACTGTACATGTATTGAAGAGTGAGGGTGGTGACTATATCGATGACTGGGCCATAGAAGATGGCTTTATTAAGGTTAGCTATTCTGATGAATCGGAGAGCTTCACGACTTACTGGGCGTTATTAGAGTCAATGGAGCAAACTTGGTCAATTAAGTTCTTCGAGGAAGAAACGTTAGGCGGTGTGACTGAAAGTTGGATATGGGCAGATACCGTGGTGCAACAAGATAGAAACGCTCTGCAGTTTGACCCGACTAACTTGGTATTGATGGAGTACGATGGTAACACCCTCTTTTTCCATGATAACGGCAGTATGAGCTATATCGGCAATGATGGCACTGAGACCTATGGGAACAGTTGGATGAAAACTTCAGCTAATACCATGATGATAACTTATGAAGATACCTCAACCGAGCAATGGGTACTTTTATCACAAACTGATGATGAATTAACTATCTCTAGGGATGGTTCAGAGGAGGTGCTTACAAATGTTACCTACGAGGGAACAGTAACGGTCTGTGAGGATGGTGATTCACCGTGGGATGATTTTACGGACCAACCCTCTGACTTTGGCACTCGTTCGGACTATGACAGCGCAGTCGCCAACTGTACCGTTGGTGGTGCTCAGTTTATAGAGTCTGATTTCACAGGTAATGGCAGTGAAAGTTCTCGTTGGGAGCTCATCGATCTTTGGGAGATAAATGGCACCGTCATGGCTGTAGTTGAAGAAGAGGTTGTGTTCCATAGTAACGGTACTGGCTACTTTGACGATGATGAGGGATTGTTCGGGTTCGATTGGGTGATTTTGAATGGTGAGGTGACCTTAACCATAACCGAAGAGGAATTTATAGGAGCCAAAGACACCTGGAATAAGGTTGATCAAGATGGAGAGTATATTACGACTAAATCCTTCTGGAGCGATCCAACCTGGAGCAACCCTGCGCCGGCAGAGGGAGAAGCTGAGATATTCTCGGGTGTGATGCGATTTGTGGGGTTTGAATCGCCGTAACGCATATAGACTTATCATCTAGCATAGAATAAACGCCTAGGGTCAAACCTAGGCGTTTTCTATTTAACTGTTAAATCATAAAAATGAAGATAATAGACAGTGCGCTGATTAGGCCTGCAACGAAGTAGCAGCCAACTTTACCCGCAACACCGACATGGAACTTAAGGTCGTGCATGCCGTGGTGAAGACGGTGCATTGCATGCCACATTGGCAGTGCTAGCGTACCGATGATGAATAGCGCACCGATAATGCTGGTGGCGAATTCAGACACACGCTCGTAGCTCATTGCGTCCGCATCGATGATGCCCATTGGCACTAAGATACCTAACACTAGAACCGTGATTGGTGTGATCATCGCAAACCAAGTACCGCCAGCGCCAAATAGGCCCCACCAGATTGGCTCGTCAGAGCGTTGTGGGTTGTGGTTAACAGGTTTTACTTTGTAATTTGTGTTCATAACGAAAGCTCCTTACACCACAACAAGAACGATTAAAGAAATAAAAGCCACCGCTGCCCACTGGGTCAGTACGATGATTTTTTTATCAACCAATTTGCCTTTAAGACGGATTGGCATTACTTGAGGCATCATGCTGAAGAAGGTTTGAGCGTGCAGCAAGCTGCCTAGCAGTGCCACGATGTTGATACCAACGACGATAGGGTTCGCCATAAAGCTCAACCAACCAGCCCAAGCTTCAGGGCCTTTCACTAGTGCACCCAAACCGAAGGTTAGGAACAGAGTGAATAAAATCAAAGGCAGTACAGTCGCTTCACGTAGCATGTAGAAGCGGTAGAACGGATGGTTGCTCCACCATGTTCTCTTCATCTCACGAACATAAGGCTTACGATTGCTCATATTATGCCTCCTCTGCTGTTTTTACTTGCGATCCATCAGGCTTGAACATCGAGATAACGAAGTCCATTGAAGACTCAACTTTGCCTTGGTTTACTGCCGCTGCTGGGTCTACTTTCTTCGGACATACGTCAGAACAGTAACCTACAAACGTACAGCCCCAAGCGCCATTGTCGCCATTGATAAGCTTCATACGCTCAGCTTTACCATTGTCACGGCTATCTAGGTTATAGCGGTGAGCAAGAGCAAGTGCCGCAGGGCCGATGAACTCAGGGTTTAGACCAAACTGAGGACATGCTGCGTAACACAAACCACAGTTGATGCAGCCAGCGAACTGCTTGTATTTCGCCATTTGTTCTGGAGTTTGGATGTTCGTGCCGTCTTCTGGCTTACGGTCGTTACCAATGATGTAAGGCTTGATCGCTTCAAGGCGCTCGATGAACGGCGTCATGTCGACAATCAAATCTTTTTCGATTGGGAAGTTAGCTAAAGGCTCAATCTTGAAGCCATTCGGGTAGTCACGTAAGAAGCTCTTACACGCCAGTTTTGGCACGCCATCAACCATGATGCCGCAAGAACCACAAATCGCCATACGACAAGACCAACGGTAAGACAGGTCTTTATCTAGGTTGTCTTTGATGTAACCGATCGCATCAAGTACTGACATGGTTTCATCAAACGGCACTTCAAAGGTTTGAAAGTGAGGTTCTGCATCGTGCTCAGGGTCATAACGCAGGATTTCAATTTTTTGGATTCGATTCGCTGACATTATGCTTGCTCCTCTTCGCTCTTCTTCGCATTCTCTTCTGCTGCTTTTTCAGCGGCAGCGGCTTTCTCTGCAGCTTCACCGTACAGACGAGCTTTAGGTTGAGATTTGGTGATCTTAACGCCGCTGTAGTCGATGGTTGGTGCTGCATCTTCGTTGTAGAAAGATAGAGAGTGTTTCAGGAAGTTCACGTCATCACGTTCTGTGCAGTTGTCGTCTAGACGTTGGTGTGCACCGCGAGACTCTTTACGAAGGATCGCTGAGTGAACCATCGCTTCTGCAACTTCAAGACCGTAACCCACTTCGATAGCGTAAAGTAGGTCAGTGTTGAATACTTTGCCTTTGTCTTTAATGCTGATCTTCTTGTAGCGAGCTTTCAGTTCAGTGATTTTGTCGATGGTTTCTTGCATCAAGTCTTCTTGACGGTAGATACCACAACCCGCTTCCATGGTGTGACCCATTTCAGTACGGATATCAGCCCAGTTCTCATCGCCTTCTTGAGCCAAGATGCCTGCGATGCGATCTTCAACTGCTTTAACTTGCTTAGCAATAGACTCTTCGTTCCAGCCTTTGAATTCAGCAGCGCGTTTCACCGCTTCTTCACCAGCAACGCGGCCAAACACAACGAACTCAGCCAGAGAGTTAGAACCTAGACGGTTTGCACCGTGCAGACCAACTGAAGCACATTCACCAACAGCGAATAGGCCTTTAATGCGAGTTTCACAGGTACCGTTAGTTTCAATACCACCCATGGTGTAGTGAACGGTCGGGCGAATCGGGATTGGCTCTTTTGCTGGGTCGACGTTTACGTACGCTTTTGCAAGCTCACAGATGAACGGAAGACGCTCTTGCAGGTACTCTTCACCAAGGTGGCGAAGGTCAAGGTGTACGACATCACCAAGTGGGTGCTTGATGGTGTTGCCTTTCTGCTGCTCGTGCCAGAATGCTTGAGAAACTTTGTCACGAGGACCCAGTTCCATGTATTTGTTCTTCGGCTCGCCCACTGGAGTTTCAGGGCCCATGCCGTAATCTTGTAGGTAACGGTAGCCGTTCTTGTTGACGATGATACCGCCTTCACCACGACAACCTTCGGTCATCAAGATGCCAGTGCCCGGTAGGCCTGTTGGGTGGTATTGAACGAACTCCATATCACGCAGTGGTACACCGTGGCGATAAGCCATTGCCATACCGTCGCCAGTTACGATGCCGCCGTTGGTATTACAGTGGTAAACACGACCTGCGCCACCCGTTGCTAGAACAACAGATTTTGCTTTGATGGTAACAAGCTCACCTTCAGACATGTGAATCGCGATTAGGCCTTGTACTTCGCCATCTTCAACGATCAAATCCACCACAAAGTACTCATCAAATCGTTTGATTGTGTCGTACTTCATCGAAGTCTGGAACAGAGTATGAAGCATGTGGAAGCCGGTTTTATCCGCTGCGAACCACGTTCTCTCTACCTTCATACCGCCGAATCGGCGTACGTTTACTTCACCGTTTTCTTTACGACTCCATGGGCAGCCCCATTGTTCCATTTGGATCATTTCGCGAGTCGAGTTTTCAACAAAGTATTCAACAACATCCTGTTCACATAGCCAGTCGCCACCGCCAACAGTATCGTTGAAGTGGTTATCTAGGCTATCTTCGTCTTTAATTACCGCTGCTGAACCGCCTTCTGCCGCTACCGTGTGCGAACGCATTGGGTAAACTTTAGAAATCAGTGCTACTTCCAGTTCAGGATTAGCTTCAGCCGCAGCAATAGCTGTACGAAGACCAGCGCCGCCTGCGCCGATGACTGCGATATCTGTGGTAATTGTCTTCACAGTTATTCTCCAGTGTGATGCGGAGTATTCCGCTTGTTATTATAAAAAGCATTTAGAGAGTACTTAAACGGCATCAACCGTTTATCACCCCTAAGCCTTAAGTGGTAGGTTTAGTGTAAGAGAGGAAGGTATTCGAAAAGTTGATGCATTTGGGTTTTTAGGTCGGTAGTGCATATGGAGGCATAGAAATTATAGGTTATGTGACTGCAATCACGGCAATGAATTGTTGATAACGATTAACCCACAAGACTTGTGTTAACGGCTTGTTGAGTATGATTTTTGTTATCAATGTGGATGTGAAAGCTGTATTGATAATTGTATTGTAGAACGTAATTTTCTGGCTTCATTAAAGCAACATTTTGCTTCCATCTATAGAAAGATAGAAGCTTACAAAAGAGGCGAAAGGTGGTAATTTCCGTCGCCTAGAATTCAGTAATATGGAACTTAATAATGCACTCAACATGGCAACCAGCCGCAACCATTAAGCAGTTAAAGCAACGTGCTGATATCCTTAATCAAATCCGTCAGTTCTTTGCTGAGCGAAACGTGATGGAAGTGGATACGCCTGCGATGAGCCACGCCACGGTGACGGACGTGCATTTGCATACGTTCAAAACTGAATTCGTAGGGCCGGGTTATGCGCACGGTCAGCCTCTATTCTTTATGACTAGCCCTGAGTTTCATATGAAACGTCTATTAGCGGCCGGCAGTGGCTGTATTTATCAAATTTGTAAGTCTTTCCGGAATGAAGAAAATGGCCGTTACCACAACCCTGAGTTCACCATGTTGGAGTGGTATCGCGTTGGCTTTGATCACCATGACCTGATGGATGAAATGGATTTGCTGTTACAGCAGGTACTTAAAGCAGGCTCAGCACAGCGAATGACTTATCAACAAGCCTTTATTGATGTGTTAGGTGTTTGTCCGTTGGAGGATTCGATGGATACGCTAAAGCAAGCTGCGGCGAAACTTGGGCTAAGCGACATTGCAGATCCAGAACAAGACCGCGATACCTTGCTGCAGCTGCTGTTTAGTATTGGGGTTGAAGCTAAGATCGGGCAGCAAGTGCCTGCGTTTGTTTATGACTTCCCAGCATCACAAGCTGCACTAGCCAAGATTAACCCGAATGATGCTAGGGTAGCGGATCGCTTTGAGGTGTATTTCAAAGGGATTGAATTGGCAAACGGCTTCCATGAACTCGATAAACCACAAGAACAACTTCAGCGCTTTGAAGGTGACAATGCCAAACGTATTGAGATGGGCTTATCGCCTCAACCGATTGACCATCACTTGATTGAGGCATTAAAAGCGGGCTTACCAGACTGTGCGGGTGTTGCTTTAGGTATCGACAGGCTAATCATGCTGGCGCTGGGCTACGACCACATCGATGATGTGACGGCTTTCCCGTTCCCACGTTCTTAACTTTTTGCTTTTGTTTTACTGAGAGTTAATAGTCCTTAGCTAGTAACGGTTAACTATTAACTCTCAGCTTTCAATCCGCTTCGCTAGCTAACCAGAATACCTGTGCTCTATCTGACCAAAATGCCGGTGCCTACTAGCTGACCAGAATCCCAGTACCCACCACGGCAACAATGGCACCTATCCAAGCGTAGGCATTTGGCCTCTGTTTGGTGTACAGCCAGAGTATTGGTAACAACATGATGGGCGTGGTTGAAGATAGCAGAGCGACCATGCCGACATTGCCTTCCTGCAACGCATACAAAATCAGTGTCATTCCCACCGCCATCGCTAAAAAGCCATTAACCGCAGTAATTGCGAATATCTGTTTATTCATTGGATTGATCGCGCGCGAAAGCTTGGCGCCTGTTAAACGAAACAGTGAGTGAGCCACAAAGGCGGTGATCATACGAATCGCTGAAGCGGCAACAGGGTCTATGCTGGTTTGCATCACGGGTTTTGCAATAATACCGCCCAAGGCTTGGCAAATAGCGGCAGTGATTCCGAGAGCTACACCAATCCACACGGTGCCCTTGATGGTTTCGAGTTGGTTGTTGGCTTGTCCTCGACGACCAAAGAATATCGCGGTTAATACACCACTGAACACCAAAGCCGAGCCAATCAGCTCCACCGAAGTCATGCTTTCGCTAAATAGGAAGTAACCAAGAATTGCCGAGAACACGGCGTGACAAGAGAACAGCAAACCTGCTTGGCGCGGTCCCATTCTGTTCAAACAAGCAAATAGGGCGGTATCACCAATGAAGATGCCAATTAGCCCAGACAGCATCATCGGCGTGACTAGGTCTGCTTCGACCGTTGACCAGCCACCAGTAAACCAAGCCATGCTCGATAAGATGATAGCGGTACAACCCATGCGCCAACGGCTATAGGCGAAAGAACCTAAGTGTTGAGCAGGCTTTACTGACATTAGGCTCGCGATAGCCCAAAGAAAAGCGGCAGCAAGAGCCAGCCATTCGAATCCCATTGAAGTGTACGTCCGTGTCAAAATGTAGAAGTGGGGGATTCAATATGCACTAAACCTTCCAGATAGCAAAGACGTGATTACTATCTGGAAGGGCATTAGTAGGGATTAACGTGCTAGGTGATGATAAACAGGGCGAGGTAAACCATCAGCAAGCCCACAATACCTAAGATGATGCCCATCTTCGCCATGTCTTTGCTTTCGATAAGCCCGGTCGAGTAGGCCAGTGAGTTTGGTGGTGTCGATACTGGCAGAATCATGCCAAGTGACGCAGAGAAGGCGACCACAACCAGCAAGCCTTGCAGACCACCAATCGCAACTAGGCTTTCCATGGAAGCACCAATTGCAGCGGCTATCGGCATCAGCAAGTTGGCCGTCGCAGTGTTTGACATGAAGTTCGCCATTAACCAACACACGATAGACAATGTCAGTACCACAGCTGCAGGTGACAGCGATTCATAGTCAATTGCGTGTGCGAGTGCAGCGGCTAAGCCTGTTTTATCTAAGCCAATACCAATCGCAATACCACCTGCGACCAGCCACAACACATCCCAGTTAATCAGCTTGAGTTCTTCTTTGCCCATGATGCCAGTGAGCGTAAACACAGCCAGTGGAATGATAGACACGACATAGGTGTTCATGCCGTGCAGTTTGGTGGTCATCCACAATAAGATTGTCGCAGCGAAGGTGATGTAAACCACAATCGCTCGCCAGCTCTTTCTAAATTGTCCATCAAGCTTGAGCACCATGTTTCTTTCTTTAGAAGGGAAGAGTTTTTGTAGAAGAAACCAAGCGATGGTGAGTTGGATGATCACAAAGGGTAAGCCCATCATCATCCAGCTGAGGAAGTCGATGGTATTTTCACCCGTTAGGTATTGCAGCGCGATGGCATTGGGCGGTGTACCGATTGGGGTTGCGATACCGCCAGTATTGGCAGCAATTGGAATACACAACACGAGCGCTTTGATACCCATATCGCCTTTTGGTGCAGATGCCACGATAGGGCCGAGCAGTGCAAGCATCATTACCGTCGTTGCGGTATTTGACATGAACATTGAGAACACGGCGGTGATCAGCATTAATCCGAGCATAATGAAGCGCGGTTCTGTACCAAATGGTTTAAGTAGCACTCGAGCTAGGTTGTTATCGAGTTCATACTTGGATGCGGATATCGCAAGAGCAAAACCACCCATGAAAAGGATGATGATCGGTGACGAAAATGCACCGAAGATGTCGGTATATTTGATTAACTCACCGAGATCGTGCCCCGCTGGTGGATTTCTAAATAGGTGTAAACCTTTGTCAGATATCATCACCAGTTCAAGCGCAATGATCAAAATGGAAGTGGCGAATACCGGAACAGGTTCAAGCACCCACAGCAGGGCTGCTAATAAGAATATCGCCAACAGGCGGTGTTGAATCAGCGTGAGATCATCGATTGGTATTGAATCTATCGGCATGAATAACACGCCTAAGGGAATCGCAAAACAAATCAACAGCTTGACCAGAACGCCAACATTGAGTTTAGGCATGTACAAAGACCCTATAAATAAAATATCTTCAAATAGAGTAAGTTATCTGGATTTCTGGTACTTGGAGACGGGTTGGAAAATCAAAAAGTTGTTTAAGGTTTCGACAGTTGTTTTGTTTTTGGTCAATCTTTTATCTGGGTAATTAGAGACAAGAGTGAGAAGCAGCAGGTGGCTGGGCAGGGTTTGAAAGATTGAGTTGTTAGAGCTTGAGTAGCAAATGAATCGGTAGAGTTAAGAAAAAGGCGCGTTCTTCTCTGAAATAGAAAAAGTAACGCGCCTTGAAAGCTTAAATGAGTTAACTCAAATTGTTAAGCTTGGTCAGTGTTTTCAGCAGAATCGGTAACAACATCGTCATTTGCTTGCGCTTCTTTGCCAGCAATGTGCGCGAAAGGTGTACCAAGAACCGTTTTCTCGCCATTTTGCATAGTGTCGTCAAACTTGATCGCATCTTTAGCGAACAGGTTGATAACGGTTGAACCAAGCTTAAAGCGGCCCATCTCTTCGCCTTTCTTCAAGATGATTGCTTTGTCACCTTGTGCAGGGTAATCCCATTTGTAAACCGAGTTACCACGAGGTGGGGTGATGGTACCTGCCCATACTTGCTCGATGCTACCTACGATCGTTGCGCCAACCAGCACTTGTGCCATTGGGCCAAATTCCGTATCGAAGATACAAACGACACGCTCATTACGTGCGAATAGGTTTGGAACGTTTTCTGCCGTTAACGGGTTAACTGAGAAAAGGTCACCTGGAACGTAGATCATCTGGCGCAGTGTGCCGTCGCATGGCATGTGCACGCGGTGGTAATCACTTGGAGACAGGTAAAGCGTTGCGAATTCACCGTCTTTAAATTCATCCGCTAGCGCAGCATCACCACCCAATAGCTCGCGAGCTGAGTAGTTATGGCCTTTCGCTTGAATCAGTTGACCGTCAGTAATTGGGCCAAATTGGCTCACACGTGCATCTGCAGGGTGAACAATAACAGACTCACCTTCAGCGATAGGACGCATGCCTTCTTTCAATTCACGCACGAAGAATTCATTGAATGTTTTAAAGTGTTTTGGATCGCTATGCAGAGCTTCATCCATGTTCACTTTGTATTGCTTGATGAACCAGTTGATGATCGCTGTCGTTAAGCCGCCCGCTTTAGCAGACGCAAGTTTGCCGACTAGGCGAGTTAATCCATGTTGTGGAATCCAGTACTGCAATCCAACTTTAATCTTATCCATTGTATTAATTTTCCAATGCTAATTGTTTTTCAATTAAATCTGTCGATGACGGTTTAGGGCGCGAGATGTTACTTAAATTCGCGCCAATTGTCAGTAAATGCACACATTTGTTCACAAAAACGCGATTAGAGATCGGCTTTTTTGTTGCGTGAATACTGACGGTTATCTTTGTTACTCGCCATGCTTTCAATGATGCGGTGGTAGTTGTCGAAACGTAATCGACTGATCTTTCCGTTTTCTACCGCTTCGCGCAGGATGCAGCCTGGGTCATCAATGTGTTTACAGTCACGGAACTTACAACCGCCAAGGTAAGGCTTGAACTCGATAAAGGCTTCAGTGATTTCGTCGGCCTCTAGGTGCCATAGGCCGAATTCACGCACTCCTGGTGAATCAATCAGATCACCACCAGAAGGGAAGTGGTATAAACGAGCTGCCGTGGTTGTGTGCTGACCAAGACCTGAGTTCTCAGAGACTTCGCCTTCTTCAATGTCTAGCGTAGGCATTAATGCATTCACTAGGCTTGATTTACCCACACCCGATTGACCAACAAAGATGTTGATACGGTCTTTGAGTTCAGCTTCCAGCTCTTTGATGCCGTAGCCAGACTCTTTACTCACGAACATCACTTTATAGCCGATCTTCTCGTACTCTTTAAGTGTTTCACGGTATTCAGCAATCTGCTCATCAGTCAGTAGATCGACCTTGTTCAGTACAACAAGCGGCGCGATGTTTACCGTTTCTGAAGCAATTAGGTAACGGTCGATAATATTAAGTGATAGCTCTGGTAGCACAGCCGATACGATAACCATTTGGTCGACGTTCGCAGCTACTGGCTTTAGGCCATCGTAGTAATCAGGGCGAGTCAGCATTGAAGTTCTCGGCTCAACCGCTTCCACAACGCCAGAAATACCGGCCATTGATTCTAAGCCTGCGCGCCAAGTCACTCGGTCACCAGAAACTAAAGTCTCGATACTACGGCGTAAGTTACAACGATGAACTTCGTTAGTTTCAAGATCTTCGATATCAGCATGTTGGCCAAAGCGCGTAATCACGAGTCCGCTTTTGGTTCCGCCAAGCATGTTCTCATCCCATTGGATAGAATCTTCTTTCTTGAGTCGCTTGTTCTGGTTGCTACGTACACGACGTACTTGACCTTTGGTTAACTTCTTTTTTTTAGCCACAATTTTTCACTTAACACATCTAACTTGATGATTGGGGACTCAAACAGGATGTTGCTGGTACCACGTGATTTCGATGGTCCTAAAGCTAGTTTGAGTATAGTTATTTGGGTATAGTACCTCTTTTACACATAAACAAATAGGCGACGCCTTATGTCCTTTAGCGATCAGAACCTTATTTGGGTTGATCTAGAGATGACAGGACTTGATCCTGAAACTCATAAAATCATTGAAATTGCTACTATCGTTACTGATAGTGAGCTTAACATCCTGGCTGAAGGACCTGTTTTGGCTATTCACCAACCTCAGAGTGAATTGGACAAGATGGACGAGTGGTGTACAACGACTCACACTGGCAGCGGCCTCGTGAAGCGAATTCAAGAAAGCACGGTTTCAGAGCAAGATGCCATCCAACAAACCATTGAGTTTCTTGAAAAATGGGTACCAAAAGGTAAGTCACCAATTTGTGGCAACAGCATTGGTCAAGACCGTCGTTTCCTATACAAGCACATGCCAGAGTTAGAAGAGTACTTCCACTACCGCTATGTTGACGTAAGCACTCTGAAAGAGCTGACTCGTCGTTGGAAACCTGAAGTGTTAGATGGTTTTTCTAAGTCGGGAAGTCACCTTGCGTTAGACGATATTCGAGAGTCGATCGCCGAGCTGCAGTACTACCGAAAAACGATTATTAACATCTAGTCGAATAAAATGATCACGTTTATCTAACTTTTCAGGGACATAAGAGCCGTTTTTTTTGCAAATCTGTGTGCTTTTACAGCAGTTGAGTAAAAAGTTTCGTAATTTTGCATTAAGGACTTGCATCACAAAAAAATGCTCTTATAATTCGCAGCCCTGAACGGAGAAAGACGTTTTCAGATTGCGATACTAGCTCAGTTGGTAGAGCGCAACCTTGCCAAGGTTGAGGTCATCGGTTCGAACCCGATGTATCGCTCCAATTTGTAGGTTACGGCGAAAGCGGTAATCGAAAGGTGAAAGACCTTTTATAATGCGATACTAGCTCAGTTGGTAGAGCGCAACCTTGCCAAGGTTGAGGTCATCGGTTCGAACCCGATGTATCGCTCCAATTTAAAGAATCATCAACTTAATT